>NZ_CVTT01000010.1:0-30487 GCF_900006605.1 Pseudomonas sp. 58 R 3
CCGGCTGGAGTGCGACCGGTGGCAAGGGCGGCGCAGCGGCTGGCGGTATCTATAACGCCAGCGGCGCCACCTTGACTGTCGTTGGCACCAGCTCGATTACCGGTAACATCGGTGCTGGCGGCGGTGGTGGCGGCGGTTCGGCGGCTGGCAGCGGCATCACGCTGAACGGCGGTGGCGGTGGCCTGGGCGTCGGTGCCATCTGGAACAAAGGCACGGTATTGATCACAGCGAGCAACTTCGCGGCACTGGGCGGTTCGGCCAACACCGGTGCCAGCGGCAACGGTGGCTTTTCCACCGCCGCCACGGCCGGTAATAAACCGACAGCAGTCAACGGCCTGTACAACGACATTGGCGGTACGGCGAACACCGCCTACAACCCGGCACCGACCGCCACCATCGTGGTCGGCAGCGCCGCCCAGCACATCGGCAGCACCTCACTGGTGACCATTACCTTCAACCAGGCGGTGACCGGCTTTACCAATGCCGACCTGACCGTGGCCAACGGTACCCTGGGCCCGGTCAGTACCAGCGACGGCGGTATTACCTACACAGCGACCTTTACACCCAGCACCAACGTCACCAGCGCCACCAACCAAATCGTCCTCGACAACACCGGCGTCAACAGTGTGGCAACAGGTACGGCGGGCGCTGGCACCACCTCGTCCAACAACTACAGCGTTGACACCACGCGGCCGACCGCAACCATCGCGGTGGTTGCGCCTACGCTGAGCACCACGGTCAACTCGACAGTCAATATTACCTTCAGCGAAGCCGTGTCCGGTTTCAGCTTGACTGATATGTCGGCCACCAACGGCACCCTGAGCAACCTGGCCACCAGCGACAATATTCACTGGACCGCCACCCTGACGCCGAACGCCGGCAACACCAGCAGTGGCAATGTGGTGACGCTGGACAACGCCCTCTATACCGACGTTGCAACCAACGCAGGCAGCGGCACGACCACCTCCAATACCTATGGCATCGATACGCTGCGGCCGACCGCCAGTATCGTGGTGGACACTACCACGCTGAACATCGGCGGAACCTCCCTGGTGACCATCACCTTCAGCGAGGCCGTCACCGGCCTTACCTCGGCTGATTTGACCGTTGCCAACGGCACCGTCAGTGGGCTCAGCAGCGGCGATGGCGGTGTGACCTGGACCGGCACACTCGCGGCCACCGCCGGCATCACCGACACCACCAACGTGATCACCCTGGCCAACAATGGCGTCAGCGACGCGGCCGGCAATGCGGGCACCGGCACCACCGACTCCAACAACTACGTCATCGACACGCAGCGACCGACCGCAACCATCGTGGTCGCCGACAACGCATTGAAGCTCGGTGAGACCTCGCTGGTGACCATCACCTTCTCCGAAGCGGTCACCGGTTTCACCAACGCCGACCTGACTGTTGCCAACGGCACCTTGACCGCCGTCAGCAGCGGCAACGGTGGCATCACCTGGACCGCGACCTTCACGCCGACCAGCAACATCACCGACACCACCAACCTGATCACCCTGGATAACACCGGCGTCAGCGACGGGGCCGGCAACACCGGCACCGGCAGCACCACCTCCAACAACTATGCGGTCGACACACAACGGCCAACGGCAACGATTGTGCTGGCCGACCCCGCGCTGAAAATCGGCGGTACCTCGCTGGTGACTATCACCTTCAGCGAAGCAGTCACCGGCCTCACCAACGCCGACCTGACCATCGCCAATGGCACCTTGACCGCTGTGAGCAGCGCCGACGGCGGCGTTACCTGGACCGCGACCTTTACGCCAGACAGCAACATCACCGACAGCACCAACCTCATCACTCTGGACAACACCGGCATTGCTGACCAGGCTGGCAACGCCGGCAGCGGCACGACCGATTCCAACAATTACGCCATCGATACCCAGCGCCCGACCGCGAGCATTATTTTGGCCGACCCGACGCTGAGCGCGGGCGAAACCTCGTTGGTGACCATTACCTTTTCCGAAGCGGTCACTGGGTTCACCAACGCCGACCTGACCATTGCCAACGGCACCTTGAGCGCGGTCAGCAGCGCCGACGGCGGCATCACCTGGACCGCGACCTTCACGCCAACGGCGAATATGCGCAGCACCACCAACATCATCACGCTGCAGAACACCGGCGTGAGTGACTTGGCAGGTAACGTTGGTTTTGGCACATCCAACTCCGGCAACTACGTAATCGATACCAGGGCCCCGACTGCAACCATCGTGGTCGCAGACAACTCGCTGACCATCGGCGAGACCTCGCTGGTGACCATCACCTTCTCCGAAGCGGTTACCGGTTTCACCAACGCCGACCTGACCATCGCCAATGGCACCTTATCGGCGGTGAGCAGTGCTGACGGCGGTATTACCTGGACCGCGACGCTGACACCGACCAATGCCATCACCGACACCGCCAACCTGATCACGCTGGACAACAGCGGCGTACAAAACGGCTCGGGTAACACTGGCGTCGGCACCACCCACTCCAATAATTACGCGATCGATACCCAGCGACCCACGGCCACTATCGCGGTGGCCGACAGCGCATTGGCGATTGGCGAGACGTCACAGGTGATTATCACCTTCTCCGAGGCGGTCACTGGTTTCACCAACGCCGACCTGACCATCGCCAACGGCACCCTGAGCGCGGTGAGCAGCAGCGATGGCGGCCTTACCTGGACCGCGACCTTTACGCCGACCAGCAACGTCACCGACAGCACCAACCTGATCACCCTGGACAACACCGGCATTGCTGACCAGGCGGGCAACGCCGGCAGCGGCACCACCGACTCCAACAACTATGCAATCGACAGCCAGCGGCCCACCGCGACCATCGTGATTGCCGACCCGTCCTTGAGCGCCGGCGAAACCACCTTGGTTACGGTGACCTTCTCCGAAGCGGTGACGGGTTTCGACAACAGCGACCTGAGCGTCGCCAACGGTACTTTGAGTGCAGTCAGCAGCAGCGATGGCGGCATCACCTGGACCGCGACCTTCACGCCGACGGTCGGCGTTCGGGACGCCACCAACCTGATCACCTTGAACAACAGTGGCGTCAGCGATATTGCCGGTAACGTCGGCACCGGCACGACCAACTCCGGCAACTACACCATCGATACGGTGTTGCCGACCGCCAGCATCGTGGTTGCCGATAACGTCCTCAAAGCCGGCGAGACATCCCTGGTGACCATCACCTTCAGCGAAGCGGTGAGCGGTTTCACCAACGCCGACCTGACCATTGCCAACGGTACCTTGAGCGCCGTCAGCAGTAGCGATGGCGGTATCACCTGGACGGCAAGCCTCACCCCGACCAACAACATCACCGACAGCACCAACCTGATCACGCTGGATAACCGCGGCGTACAAAACGTTTCGGGTAATGCCGGTGCAGGTGCCACCGGCTCCAACAACTACGCGATTGATACCCAGCGCCCAACCGCCACTGTCGTGGTCGCCCAACCGACGCTTGCCGTCGGCCAGTCGACTCAGGTAGCGGTGACGTTCTCCGAGGCGGTCACAGGCTTTACCAACGCGGACCTGACCATCGCCAACGGCACCTTGAGCGCGGTAAGCAGCAGCGATGGCGGTATCACCTGGACCGCAATGTTCACACCGGCTGCCGGTATCACGGCCATCCGCGACCTGATCACGTTGAATAACACCGGTGTCAACGACCTGACGGGCAACGCGGGCACGGGTACCACAGACTCCAACACTTACAGCATCGACACCCAGCCGCCGACTGCCACCATCGTGATTGCCAACCCGCTCCTGACTGCCGGTGGCACCAGCCTCGTAACCGTGACTTTTTCGGAGCCGGTGACGGGGTTCAACAACAGTGACCTGATGGTGGGCAACGGCAGCCTCAGCACAATGACGTCCAGCGATGGCGGGCGCACCTGGACTGGGGTATTGACACCCATCGATGGCATTCAGGCCAGCAGCAATGTCATTACGCTGAACAACTACGGTGTGAAGGATCTTGCAGGCAACGACGGTTCGGGTTGGACCAGCTCCAATACGTTCAACATCCAGACCTCACACCCTACCGCGACCCTCGAGATCTACGATACGGTCATCGGTAAGGACGAAATACAGATCGTAACGGTGCGTTTCTCCGAGGCGGTGCAGGGCTTCAACCTCAGCAGTCTGCAGGCTCCGAATGGCACTTTCAGCCAATTTACCCGTTACAGCGACACGCTTTACACCGCAGTATTCACGCCGAATGCAAACGTGACGGCCGCCAACAATGTGATCACCCTGGACACCAGCAGCGTTCAAAACGCCGCCGGCAATAGAGGCATTGTGAACGCGGTGTCGCCGGTGTTTGCCGTCGATACGGTTATACCCACGTTTACCTGGACGCTGTCCGACAAGTTGCTGGAACCGGGCGAGACCGCCACCGTTACCGTGACCTTTTCCGAGCCAGTCACCGGCTTTGACAACCGCGCCATTCTCAATCTGCAAGCGGCCACATTGAGTCCGTTCTACAGCCTCGACGGCGGCATGACCTGGCAGGCGACACTGACGCCGACGCCGGGCGCGGGTTCCTCGGGCAGCTACCTCATTGGTTTGTCCCTGGCTTACGTCAAGGACTTGGCCGGCAACACCAACTATTCGTTCGATACCAGCTCAATGATCGCCTACACGGTTGATCACGCGCCGCTCAGTTCCAATGTCTACCTGAGCTCCGAGCGTTTGGCGGTCGGCGGATCGAGCACCGTTTCCATCTACTTCAACAAGGCTGTAACCAACTTTGACCTGAGCGACCTCAGCGCCGACAACGGCGTGCTGTCCAACCTGCACACCAGTGATGGTGGTATCAGCTGGCAGGCAACACTGACGCCCTTCGCCAATACCACCAGTGCCCAAAACGTGGTGCGGCTCAACAACGCCGGCGTGACCTACTACGGCGGCAGCACCGGTGCAGGTATCACCACTTCGCGCAACTACACGGTCGATACCCAACGCCCGACCTCCACCATTGTGGTCGACAAGACCAGCCTGGGCGGCAGCGAGAAGGCCACCGTGACCATTACCTTCAGTGAAGCCGTTGAGTTCTACAACAGCCCACAGGCGCAGAACGCCTGGCTCAGCGGCCTGAAAAGCGTGGACGGCGGCATCACCTGGACCGCTACGCTCACGCCGCAGCGCTACATCGAAGATACCCGCAACGTGGTGAGCCTGGACAATACCCAAGTGCATGACCTCAGCGGCAACGCGGGCCTGGGGACCAGTACGTCGAACACCTACGCGATCGATACCCGCCCGGCCACTGCCACGATTGTGGTCGACAAGGCCGAGCTTGCCGGCGGCGAAACGGCCAACGTCACGATCACCTTCAACGAGGCGGTGTCGGGCTTGAAACTGGGCAACCTGAGTGTCGCCAGTGGCGTGTTGAGCAACTTGAAAAGTGTCGATGGCGGCATCACCTGGACCGCCACGCTGACGCCTAAAGATCATCTGCAGAACGGGTATGACACGGTAGTACTGGATGGCAAAGGGATAATGGATGCGGCAGGCAACTCGTCAGCCAGCACGTATGCCTACTCGAGTTATTTTGCCGTCGATACCCAAGGCCCGCAGGTGTACATCGAGGTATCGGATACCCAGCTCAAGGCCGGGCAGGGCACCCAGGTGTTTATCTGGTTCAGCGAGCCCGTGCGGGGCTTCGACCTGTCCAGCCTGAAGGTGCAGAACGGCAGCCTGTCCAACCTGCAAAGCGGCGAGGGCGGCTACTACTGGACTGCGACCCTGACGCCGAACAACAACGTCAACAACAGCAGCAACGTCATCCGCATCGACAACAGCACGATCCGCGACCTGGCCGGTAACGCCGGCGAAGGCATCAGCCAGTCCAATGCCTATGCCATCAACAGTGTCACGGTCACCGCTGATCCGCTGACCTTGACCGGCGGCGTTGCCAGGCCGGTGATCGATACGACGTACCTGCCGCTGCAACCGGGCATCTTCACCCCACCCACCGGCAACCTCGGCTCACCGCTGACGTTCGCGCCGCTGTTTGAGCAGCGCGTACTGGGCGACGGCATGCGCCCGCTGGGCGACATCTTCATCAACAACGGCGCCACCAGCCCGAGCTTTATCGCGCAGGTGTTCACCAGCAACGACAACGTCGGCGACGGTTCCGGCAAAGGTTTCCTGGGCTTTGGCGGCGGCGATGGCGGAGTGTTTGGTTCCAGCACCTTGTCGGGCCTGTTCAACCGTGAAACCGGCGCAGACGACAGCGCTCTCAAGGCGTTCGACAGCCAATCGATCAAAGGCCAGGGCGACCCGGCCCATGGGCTGCGCGGCGTCTTTGGCGCGCCAACCCTCGGTCAGCAATTGCAGCAGATCAAAGACACCGAACAACGCCAGGTGATCGACCTGGCGCACGCACTGCAACAAGTCGGCATCAGCGAAATGCAGGCTTGAAGACACTTAATCAAGGCGCAGGAACAGGGGCAGTCCACGGATGAAAACAGGTCATAAGTTGTTCGGCGCCAGCTTGCTGGCGCTGGCGATCAGCGGTTGCGCGGTCACCAGTGAGCCGATTGAACGCAGTGTCAGCGAGCAGCGAGCCCGCAGCGATCTGCAAGGCATGTACAAGGACCAGGAGCCGTTAAGTGGCCCGTTGACGCTGCACCAGGCCATGGCCCGTGCAGTGAAATACAACCTCGAAGGCCGTTTGAAAGTGATGGAAGAGGCCCTGGCCAAACGCCAGTCGGACCTCTCGAGTTTTGACATGCTGCCGCGCATGGCGCTGTCGGCAGGCTACGCCGGGCGCAACAACACCAACGCCTCCAGCAGCCAGAGCGTGCTCACCGGCACCCAGTCCCTGGAACCCTCGACCTCCCAGGACCGCGACCGCCGCGTGGCCGATTTGACCATGGTGTGGAACGTGCTCGACTTCGGCGTCAGCTACATCAGCGCCAAGCAGCAGGGCGACCAGCGCCTGATCATCCAGGAGCGCCGGCGCAAGGTGATCAACACCATCGTCCAGGACGTGCGCTCTGCGTATTGGCGCGCCGTGGCGGCCGAGCGTTTGCTGGGCCAGATCGACAGCCTGATGGCCCGCGTCGACCAGGCCCAGAGCAACAGCCAGAGCATGAGCGAACAACGCATCGGCGACCCGGTGCAGGCCCTCGGGTACCAGCGCTCGCTGATCGAAGCCACGCGCCAATTGCAGGAGCAGCGCCGCGCGTTGTCCCTGGCCAAGACCGAACTGGCCACCTTGATCAACCTGCCCATGGGCACCGACCTCAAGCTGGCGACGCCGGATAACTACAGCGTGCCTGAGCTGAAGGTCAACCTGGCAAGCCTGGAGCAGGAAGCCCTGGCCAACCGCCCCGAACTGCGCGAGCAGGACTACCAGACCCGCATCAGCGCCGCCGAAACCCGCAAAGCCATGCTGCGCCTGCTGCCCGGCCTGGAGTTCTCGGCGGGTGGGCATTACGACAGCAACTCGTTCCTCACCGACAACCGCTGGGCCGATTACGGCGCCAAGATCACCTGGAATCTGTTCAACGTGATTTCCGCGCCCGCTGCCATCGACGTCGCCAAGGCCGGTGAAGAAGTCGCCACCGCCCGGCGTCAGGCGATGTCCATCGCCGTATTGGCGCAAATCTACGTGGCCAACGCCAACTACCAGGACGCCGTGCGCCAGTTCAAGACCAACGACCAGTTGGCCAACATCGACGGGCAAATCCTCACCCAACTGCGCAACCGCCACGAAGCGGCTGGCCTGGGCGAACTCGACCTGATCCAGGGCGAACTCAATACCCTGCAAGCCGACCTGCGCCGCGACCTGGCCTACGCCGACCTGCGCAACGCCTACGGCCAGATCTTCGCCAGCGCCGGGCTTGACCCGTTGCCCGAGCAACTGGATTCGGACCGCGTGCAAGCCATTGCCACCGCCTTGGCCAGCCGCGAGTCGGCGTGGGCTGCGGGTAACATCACCACGCCAGTGCCACGCGCCGTCGTCAAGTAAGCAAGCGACACTGACGGCGAGTTCCCCTCGCCGTCAGCCTGGCGGGCGCGTGGGTTAGACTCAGGAAAACCACCTTCCAAGGAGCCTGCCATGGAATCGCCTGTGCATAGCTTGCCGTCACTGTTCAAACAGCTCGGCCTGCCGCATGACCCGGTAAGTATTGAGCGGTTTGTGGCGGTGCATTCGCCGCTGAAGCCCGAATTACATCTCGCGGATGCGTTCTTTTGGACGCCCGGCCAGAAGGCGTTTCTGCGCGAAGAAATTCTCGACGATGCGGATTGGGCTGAGGTAGTGGATGAGCTGAATCTGTTACTGCGGGAAGGGCGCGGGGTGTAAAAAATGTGGGAGCTGGCTTGTCGGGTCGCCGCATCGCTGCGATGGCGATAGTTCAGTCAACATCGACCTCGACTGATCCACCGCTATCGCAGGCAAGCCAGCTCCCACAGGTGTTTTGTTCTGCCGCAAATCTAACGTTCGCGCTCAAACCCGCTTTACTTACCTTTACCTCCCACCACCCATCCATAAAAGTGTTTCAAAACTTGACGGCTTTGGATCCATCCACCATATTGATAGTTAGCAAACTAACTGTATGCGAACAATCCAGTGTCCCAAACCCTCGAACAACTTCAGATGAACCTCAGCAGCAGCATGGTGGTGGGCGCCCGTAACTGGCGCAAAATCTGCCAGACCACGCTGGTGAGCTATGGCATTTCCGAAGCCTGCGCCGTGCCGCTGTTGATGATCGGCCGCTTGGGCGACGGTGTGCACCAGGTGAAAGTGGCCCAGGCATCCGGCATGGAAAGCCCGTCGTTGGTGCGCCTGCTTGATCGTCTGTGCCATGACGGTTACGTCTGCCGCACCGAAGACGTCCATGACCGTCGCGCCAAGGCCTTGAGCCTTACCGAGCGCGGCCGTGAGCTGGTGCAGGCGGTGGAGGTGCAACTGGTGCGCCTGCGCCAGGAAGTGTTGGCCGACATCGCCCACGGCGACCTTGAAGCGGCGTTGCGTGTACTGCGGGCCTTCGAGGCGGCTGAGGCGACCTCTTGAACGGATTTTTTACCGGCATGCCGCCGGCCCGCGACTGGTTCTACGGCGTGCGCACCTTTGCGGCGTCGATGATCGCCCTGTACATCGCCATGCTCATGCAAATGCCGCGTCCGTACTGGGCGATGGCCACGGTGTATATCGTCTCCAGCCCATTTGTCGGCCCCACCAGCTCCAAGGCGTTGTACCGCGCCATCGGCACCTTCATGGGCGCGGCGGCGGCGGTGTTTTTTGTGCCGATGTTTATTCAGACGCCGTACCTGCTGGTGGTGATCATTGCGCTGTGGACCGGCACTTTGTTGTTTTTGTCTTTGCACCTGCGTACCGCCAACAGCTACGCGCTGATGCTGGCCGGCTACACCTTGCCGCTGATCGCCTTGCCGGTGGTGGATAACCCGCTGGCGGTGTGGGACGTGGCCGAGGCGCGTACCGAAGAAATCTTCCTCGGCATTGCCGTTGCGGCCGTTGTGGGCGCGATGTTCTGGCCGCGGCGCCTGATGCCGGTGTTCGACGGCTCGGTGGCCAAGTGGTTTGCCGACGCTCAGGTCTATAGTCAGCGCTTTCTGACCCGTAACGTTGCGCCCGACCAAATCAGCACCTTGCGCGGCGGCATGGTCGCCACCTTCAACACCCTGGAACTGATGATCGGCCAGTTGCCCCACGAAGGCGCACGGCCGCAGACGGTGCGCAACACCAAGGAACTGCGCGGGCGCATGATTCACCTGCTGCCGGTGATCGACGCGCTGGACGACGCGATCTACGCCATCGAACACCGCGCCCCGGAGTTTCTCGACCGGCTCACGCCGTTGCTGCACGAAGCCGACGCCTGGCTGGCGAGCACCACCGAAGAGGCGCCGCTGGAACGCTGGCGCGTGTTGCGCGACAGGATCGACGCCGCGCAACCCCAGGGCGAAGCGCTGGACGACCGCCACACGCTGCTGTTTTCCAACGCCCTGTACCGCCTCGGCGAGTGGGTAGACCTGTGGCAAGACTGCCGCAGCCTGCAAGCCGCCATCCAGTGCGAAAGCCAGGACACCTGGCGCGCCGTGTACCGCCACTGGCGCCTGGGCCGGCTCACGCCGTTCCTCGACCGTGGCCTGATGTTCTACTCGGCGTTTTCCACCGTTACCGCGATCATTGTCGCCTCGGTGCTGTGGATTCTGCTGGGCTGGACCGACGGCGGCAGCGCGGTGATTCTCGCCGCCGTGGCGTGCAGCTTTTTTGCCTCCATGGACGACCCCGCGCCGCAGATCTACCGGTTCTTTTTCTGGACCGCGATGTCGGTGCTGTTCGCCAGCCTGTACCTGTTTCTGGTGCTGCCCAACCTGCACGACTTCCCGATGCTGGTGTTGGCGTTTGCGGTGCCGTTTATCTGCATCGGCACCCTCACGGTGCAGCCGCGTTTCTACCTCGGCATGCTGCTGACGCTGGTCAACACCTCGTCGTTTATCAGCATCCAGGGCGCCTACGACGCGGACTTCCTCAACTTCGCCAACGTCAACCTGGCCGGGCCGGTGGGCTTGTTGTTTGCCTTTGTGTGGACGCTGATCGCACGGCCTTTCGGCGCTGAATTGGCGGCCAAACGCCTGACCCGCTTCAGTTGGCGCGACATCGTCACGCTCACCGAGCCTGCGACCCTGGCCGAACACCGGCACATGGCCGTGCAAATGCTCGATCGCCTGATGCAGCACCTGCCGCGCCTGGCCCTGATCGGCCAGGACACCGGCAGCGCCCTGCGCGACTTGCGTGTGGCGCTGAACCTGCTCGACCTGCTGGCCTACTCGCCACGCATCTACGGCGTGCCACGGGTGTTGCTTAACCAGGTGGTCGAAGGCGTGGGCGGTTACTTCAAGGCCTGCCTCAAGGCGGGTGAACGCTTGCCCGCGCCCAGTGGTCTGCTGATGACCCTCGACCGCACCCGCCGCGCCCTCAACGGCCAGGGCAGGCAAGACGAAGAAGACACTCGCCTGCATCTGCTGCACGCACTGGCCGGCCTGCGCCTGTCGTTGCTGCCCGGCGTGGAATTTATTGACGGCACCGAGCGGGAAGCGCCGTTACCTGATGGAGCGCCTTTATGATCGGTGATCTGGATATCAGCGGGGTGTTCCTGCCCACGCTGCTGGTGCTGATGGGCATTACGTATGTGTTGTTTCTGGTGGTGCACGGGCTGTTGACGCGCATTCACTTCTATCGCCTGGTCTGGCACCGGGCATTGTTCAATGTGGGGCTCTACGCGCTGTTACTGGGCGCTGTGGACTCACTCAGTCGATACCTCATGACATGAAAAAACCTTTTTTGACCATCGGCCGTGTCGTCCTGACGTTATTGATAGTGACCTTCGCTGTCGTCGTTGTGTGGCGCATGGTCATGTACTACATGTTTGCACCCTGGACCCGTGACGGGCATATCCGTGCCGACATCGTGCAGATCGCCCCGGACGTGTCCGGGCTGATCCAGCAAGTCGACGTGCGCGACAACCAGTTGGTGACCAAGGGCCAGGTGCTGTTCGCCGTCGACCAGGACCGCTTCAAGCTGGCCCTGCGCCAAGCCCAGGCTGCCGTGGCCGACCGCCAGGAAACCCTGGCCCAGGCCAACCGCGAGTACAAGCGTAACCGTGGCCTGGGCAACCTGGTGCCCAGCGAGCAACTGGAAGAAAGCCAGTCCCGCGTGGCCCGTGCCCAATCGGCCCTGGCCGAAGCCCAGGTGACTGTTGACGCCGCCCAGCTCAACCTCGACCGCTCGGTGATCCGCAGCCCCGTGGACGGCTACGTCAACGACCGTGCACCGCGCAACCAGGAATTCGTCACCGCCGGGCGCCCGGTGTTGTCGGTGGTGGACAGCAATTCCTTCCACATCGACGGTTACTTTGAAGAGACCAAGCTCGACGGCATCCATGTCGGCATGGCTGTGGACATTCGCGTGATCGGCGACAACGCCCGTCTGCGCGGGCATGTGCAGAGCATCGTCGCCGGTATCGAAGACCGCGACCGCACCAGCGGTTCCAACCTGCTGCCCAACGTCAACCCGGCGTTCAGCTGGGTGCGCCTGGCTCAGCGGATTCCGGTGCGCATTGCCTTTGACGACGTGCCGGCGGATTTCCGCATGATCGCCGGGCGCACGGCTACGGTGTCGATCATCGGCGATAAGGTCAAAGACGGAGAGCAACCATGAAGCAGCTGCTGGCAACCGCTGCGCTGGGTTTGCTGCTGTCGGCCTGCCAGGCGGTAGGCCCGGATTACACACTGCCGGAAACGTCCGCCATCAACCGTGGCGACCTGCAAGGGCAGCTTGCGGGCGAGGGCAACAACGTGGTGTCGGCGCCGGTGCCGGCCGATTGGTGGAAGCTCTACAACGACCCGCGCCTGGATGAACTGGTGCGCCAGGCCATGGCCTCCAACACCGATTTGCGCGTGGCTGCCGCCAACCTGCAGCGCGCGCGCTTCCAGACCCAGGAAGCTGAATCTGCAGGCGGCTGGAGTGCCGGCGCCAAGGCTGAAGCCCAGCGCCTGCAGGAGTCGGGCGAAGCGTTTTTGCTGACGGAAAAAGTCCCGGTGGCCAACATCGGCAGCGCCAGCATCAGCACGTCCTACCAGTTTGACCTGTTCGGCACCTTGCAGCGTGGCATCGAAAGCGCTCACGCCAGCGCCGACGCGGCCCAGGCCGCCGCCGATATTGCGCGCATTACGCTGGTGGCCGATGTGGTGCGCTCCTACACCCAGGTCTGTGCGGCCAATGAAGAGCTGGCGATTGCCAACGAGTCCCTCGACCTGCAAGGCCAGAGCACCAAGCTCACCCAGCGCCTGCGCGACGCCGGGCGCGGTGACGAAACCCAGGTGACCCGCTCGCAGACCCAATACAAATCCTTGCGCGCCGAGATCCCGCGCTATCAGGCATCGCGTCAGGCGGGCCTGTTCCGTTTGTCGATGCTGTTGGCCAAACCGGTGGACCAGTTGCCCGCGGGCACCGGCACCTGCGCCGAGCTGCCGCATATCGCCCAATTGCTGCCGGTGGGCGACGGCGCTGCGCTGCTCAAGCGCCGCCCCGACGTGCGCCAGGCCGAACGCCAACTGGCGGCGGCCACCGCGCGTATCGGCGTGGCCACCGGCGCGTTGTACCCGGACATCAGCATCGGCGCCACGGTGGGTACGGTCGGCATTCTTGACGACCTCGGCACCCCTGCCACCAATCGCTGGGGTTTTGGCCCGCTGATCAGCTGGACGGTGCCGACCAACGGCGCGCGTGCACGTATCCACGAAGCCGAAGCCGCGACCCAGGGCGCCCTGGCGCACTTTGACGGCGTGGTGCTCAATGCTATCCGTGAAACCCAGACCGGCCTTGCGCAGTACACCGCACAACTGCAACGCCGCGACGCCCTGGCCGATGCCGGTGCGTCCGCCAAGGAAGCTTCGCAGCAGACGCACCGCTTCTTCCAGGCCGGCCGTGCCTCGTTCCTGGCCGACCTGCAAGCCACCCGCACCTACACCGATGTGCGCGCGCAGCTGGCGGCAGCCAACACGCAAGTTGCCATGAGCCAGATCGATCTGTTCCTGGCCTTGGGCGGCGGTTGGGAAAGCGGACGAACGCAGGCGTCACAACCCGGCAAACCCTGAGCGAATAGCTATGCTTTGACAGGCGGGCCACCGTGAGGCTCGCCTGACAAAGTTCGCGTTTGCTCATGGGGATTCCAATAATGAAAAACCCTTATGCTCCCGCATTCTGGTGCGTACTCTTCGCACTGGTGTTGTTATCGGCTGCCTATTTCTACGGCGTCATGCTTGCCCACCAACTCGACAAGGCCATGGTGTTTCTCGACAGCGCCTGCCTGGTGATCGGCACCTTGTCCATCGGCGTGGTGGCCTGGGCGTCCTATCAAAATCAACGGGTGAAGAAAAAGCTGCTTCAACAAGGCAAGACCCGCGTGGCGATCTGGGATACCAAGGTCGCCCTGCGTCGCGTCGAAACCGTGTTCGACCGCTATTTCTGGGGCAGCTACTGGCAGCCCGGGCGCACCTTCCAGGAAGTCATGGGCGAGCTCACCGGCACGCCACTGGAAAAAAGCCTCGAAGCCCTGAAAAAACAATGTGTGGTGCTCGACCAACAGGTCGCCGACGGTAGGCATTGGCTGAATAACGCACGGGAATTGTCCGACGTGGCCACACAAATGGCGCGGGAACGCTACCAGCTGGACTTCTGCGACCCCAAGGCCGATACCCCCAGCAACGCCGTGATACACCGCGAGTTTGAGGTGTTGGTGTACACCTGGACCGCACGCTTGAAGAGTTTCGACCACCAACTCGATGAGGTTGAATTGGAATACTCGTGAACCAACCGCTGACCTGACCCCTCTGAAAAGCTGGGCCGTTTTCGGCCTCCAGTGCTAATCTTCCCCCGTTTTCGGCGGGTTTGAGCCAACCCCTCCTGGGGTTCAAGGAAGACAGCCCACTTCTCACAGGATTTGATCAGGTCACTTCATGAATAAGCCAGCAGTTGTTTTCTTGGGTTTCATTGTCGCCGTCGGCGCCATCAGTGCAGGCGGCGCCTGGTACACCGGTAAGCAACTGGAGCCGGTGTTGCAAACCGCGATCCAGAACGCCAACAAAGAACTGCAGACCTCCATGGCCGGCGTCGATGGCACGGTGAACCTGGAGCTGGTGTCCCTGGACCGTGGCCTGTTCAGCAGCACGGCGCACTACCGTCTCAAAGGCCAAGGCAGTGTGTTCGGTGAAGAAAACCCGAACCCTGAGCTGCTCTTCGTCGACCATATCGAACACGGCCCGCTGCCGTTCTCGCGCCTGGTGACGCTGAAATGGCTGCCGGTCATGGCCACCAGTCACTATGAACTGGTAAAGAACGCCACCACCGAAAAATGGTTTGCCGCCAGCAAAGACGTGTCGCCGCTCAAAGGCGTGGCCAATATCGGCTACAACCGCTCGGTCGACGGCAACGTCGAACTGCTGCCGCTGGATATCAAGGACGACAAGTCTTCGGTGAGCTTCTCCGGCGTCAACCTCGACTTCGACAGCAGCGCCGAAGGCAAGAAGGTCAAGGCCAGCGGCTACATGAACAGCCTCAAGGTGGCAGTGATCGACGCCAATGGCCAGCCGCTTGAAGCTGAACTGTCCGGCCTGACCGTGGCCAGCAACCTGGAAAAATCCACTTTCGGTTTCTACACCGGGCAAAACACCGTTGAGCTGACCGACACCAAAGTTACCTTCGGCCCGCAGAAAGCCGTGCTGACCCTCAAGGGCTTCGAGCAGAAAGACACCAGCGAAACCAAGGACAACAACCTGGCGGGTCGCGTCGACTACAAGATCGACGAGATCGGCTACCAGGGTAAACCTGTAGGTTCGGCCGCCATGGCCTTGAGCATGAAGAACATCGACATCCCGGCGATGCTGGTGCTGACCAAGCTCTACCAGGACAAGATGCAGCCGGTGCAAGCCGCTTCTGCTGCCGGCCAACCGGTGCCTGAGCTGCAACTGACCGAAGCCGAGCAGACCCTGGCCGAGGCCAACGTCAACCAGGTGCTGGCTGCCAAGCCGCAACTGGCGGTGGAAAACCTGTCGTTGAAAACCACCCACGGTGAAAGCAAATTCAACCTGGTGGTGGACCTGACCAAACCCGCTTCGATGGAGCTGCCGCCGGTTGAGCTGGGCAAGCAGGTTATCGCGCTGCTGGATGCCAACCTGACCCTGTCCAAGCCGATGATCGGCGACGTCGCTGCCCTGCAAGCTGAAGTAGGCGGTGTGACCGACCCTAAAGCCATCGAGCAGCAATCGCAGATGGCGGCCGAAATGGTCAGCGGCATGGCCGTTGGTACTCAGTTGGCGACCCTGGTGGGCACCGACGTGGTTTCCAAACTGCACTACGCCAACAATGAAGTGACCTTCAACGGCCAGAAGATGACCGTGGAGCAGTTCATTGGCTTTGTGATGGCCAAAGCGGGTGCGGTCAGCGGCGCGCAGTAAGATTTCCTACATCGGTAAGAAATAAATAATGGAGGCGCAGGTTGGCCTGAAGCAGCAGTCAAACAACCGGCGTGCAGGCCGGCTGTGATTGCTTGGCTCATGCAACCCTGCGCCTCCATTGGTCTTTCTGCGGTTGGACAATTCTGAACAATTGTTCTGATTTGGGCATTTGCCTACATCCTTAAGGGATAGTTCCTACAGGAAAGCTAGGCCGGGTCACGAGACGCCGGCACCCTGACGCGTTTCGCTCAGGACCACCTATCGTTACAGCTTTCCGTGTGTAAGGAAGCTCACGATATGCTGCGAACACTACCCATCAGTGCTTCAGGCCGGTTGCGTCTGCTCATTGGGGCCGCCTTATGCAGCCAACTGCTGACGCCCAGCCTTGCCTTCGCCGACCCAGCCTATGACGCCCTGATTATCCAGGCGCGTAACGGTAACTTCACCCCCGCGCTGAACCAGTTGCGCCAACTCTCGCCTGAACGCCAGACACCCGGCCAGATCAGCGATCATCTGGTGATTGCCGGTTGGGCAGGGCAAGACGCCGAAGTGCTGAAGGTCTACGAGGCCCAGGGCAAAAATCGCAACCTCACCACCCAGGCGCTGGCCACGGTGGCGCGCACTTATCGCAACCAAAAGCAGTGGCCACAGGCCCTGGCGGTTTATCAGCAAGCGCTGGTGCGTGAGCCGGGCAATGTCGACCTGCAATTGGGCCAGGCCCTGACCCAGGCCGACGGCGGCCAGGCCGCGACGGCCGTGCAGCGCTTGCGCGCACTGGTAGCGGCGCAACCCAATGACCCCAGCCGCCGCATGGCCCTGGGTTATGCGCTGACCCGCGCAGGCTTGAACTACGACGCCCTGTTTGAGTTCGACCAAGCCTTTACTCGCGCCGGTGACAAACCCGAAGTGGTCCGCGAATACATCGTCGCCCTGCAAAAGGCCCGCCTGCCGGAGCCGGCGCTGCGCCTGTCGGCTAAACATCCGGGGCTGCTCGATGCGGTGACCCAGCGCCGCCTCGAAGGTGACCTCGCCGCCGAGCGCGTGCGCATGGCCGAGTTCGCCACCCGCACCGAAAAAGAACGCTACGTGGTTGCCGACCGTGCCCTCAATGACTACGACAAACTGCTCGCCCGCTGGACCCCGGACGCCAGCGCCCATGACGACGTGGTGCGCTGGCGCATCGACCGCCTGGGCGCCCTCAAGGCGCGGGCACGCACCGCCGATGTGATCCGCGACTACGAAACCCTCAAGGGCGAAGGCGTGCAATTGCCCACTTATGCCCTGCGCTGGGTCGCCGCGTCTTACCTCGACCAGCGCCTGCCGGAAAAAGCCGAGCCGTTGTACCGTCAGGTGATCAGCGCGGCCGATGCCGAGCCCGATGACCGGGTTGAAGACACCACGGCCCTGTTCTACGCCTTGCAGGAAAGCGACAAAGGCGCCGATGCGCGCGAAGTCGCCAACAGCCTCGCCACTAGCCAGAAACCTCGGGTCGAACTCAAGGGCTTGCCCATCGGTAACCCCAACGATGCCTGGATGGACGCGCAACAGCTGTCGGCCCAGGCCGGCATCTACGGCGGTGACTTGCCCGGCAGCGAAGCCGGGCTGGATGCGTTGGTGGCCAAAGCCCCCGGCAATGTCGGCCTGCGCCTGGCCCAGGCCGACATGTACCGCGCGCGCGACCTGCCGCGCCGCGCCGAGGGCATCCTCAAGGAAACCGAAGCCCAGACCCCGCGGGATATCGGCCTGGAAGTCAGCCAGGCCTACACCGCCATGGACCTGCAGGAATGGCGGCAAATGGACGTGCTCACCGATGACGTGCTGGCTCGTAACCCGGACAGCCGCCAAGTGCAGCGCCTGAGCCGCCTGCGGGATGTGCACGACATGGCCGAGCTGCGCGTGGAGGCCTACACCGGTAAAAGCTACGGCGGCGGCAATAACAACGACGCTGGCGCAGTGGCCGGCAGCCGTGATTGGGGCATCGAAAGCGTGCTTTACACGCCGCCTATCGATGAAGACTGGCGCCTGTTCGCCGGTGCCGGCTATGCCACCGCCGATTTCAGCGAAGGCACCGGCCAACACCGGTGGCAGCGCGTCGGTGTGGAGCGCCGCACCCGTGACATGACCCTGGAAGCCGAAGTTTCCAACCACTCCTACGGCTATGGCTCCAAGCAGGGTGCGGCCGTGTCGATTGCCCGCGACATCAACGACAACTGGCAGTACGGCGGCAGCCTCGGCTACCTGCTCACCACCACGCCGCTGCGGGCATTGAATGCCGATGTCACCGCCAACGGCGGCAGTGGCTTTATCCGCTGGCGCGCAAATGAAAGCCGCGAGTGGAAACTGGCCCTGAGCCCGTCGCATTTCAGCGATGGCAACAACCGCTTCGAAGCCGTGCTGACCGGCCGCGAGGGCATCTACAGCGCGCCCGGCGTGCAGGTCGACCTGGGCCTGGAAGTCGGTACCAGCCACAACACCAAAGAAGACACGGTGTACTTCAACCCCAAGTCCGACTTCACCGTGTTGCCCACGGTCACGGTCAATCATGTGCTCTATCACCGCTACGAGACTCAGTGGAGTCAGCAGTTCCAGCTCGGTGCAGGTACGTACAGCCAACGGGATTACTCCACCGGTGGCGTCGGTTTGATCGGCTATGGCCAACGTTTTCGCTGGAACGATGTACTGGACGTGGGCGCCAACCTGAGCCTGATCAGCCGACCTTATGACGGTGATCGCGAACGCGATCTGCGCTTGCTCGTCGACCTCACTTACCGTTTCTAAAAGAGCCTGACCATGACCGTCCTTTGCCGTTGTTTGTTGGTCCTGGGTGTAATGCTGGCCAGTGCCTGCGCCCAGCAACCCGCGCCCTTCACTCCACCCGCCGAGCGGCCGATAGCGGCCAACGAAGCGCCGTGGCCGAAAAACCATTTCCTGGGCATTGCCTACCACGACGTCGAGGATCGCGACCCCGACCAGGCGGTGGTGGCGGTGCGCACCGAGCGCTTGATCGAACAGCTGGCGTGGTTGCGCGAGAATGGCTACCAGGCGGTCAGCGTCGACCAGATCCTGGCGGCACGCAACGGCGGCCCCGAGTTGCCGCCCAAAGCCATCATGCTCAGCTTCGATGACGGCTATTCGAGCTTCTATACCCGCGTGATGCCGATTCTGCGCGCCTATCACTGGCCTGCCTTGCTGGCGCCGGTGGGGTATTGGATCGATACGCCGCTCAACCAACCGGTGGACTTCGCCGGCTCGCCGCGCCCACGTGGGGAATTCCTCACCTGGCAGCAGATTCGTGAAGTGTCGCAGTCGGGCCTGGTGGAAATCGCCGCGCACACCGACAACAACCACAAAGGGATTTTGGCCAACCCCCAGGGCAACCTCGAGCCGGCGGCGACCAGCCTGCGCTTTGACCCGGCCACCGGGCGTTATGAAGACCAGGCCAAATTCGATGCACGCATGCGGGCTGATGTCGCGGCGATCACCAACAAGATCCGCAGCGTAACCGGCAAGGCGCCTCGGGTGTGGGTGTGGCCTTACGGCGCCGCCAAAGGCACCGCGCTGGCGATTGTCGGCGAGCAGGGCTACAAGATGGCGCTGACTCTGGAAGACGGCCTCGACAGCCTCGGCAACCTGATGAACAGCCCGCGCTTTCTGGTGGCCTCGGACCCGGACGGCGAGCATTTCGCCAACAGCATGGTGGCCGTGCAAACCCAGGCACCGCTGCGCGTGCTGCACGTGGACCTCGACAACGTTTACGACCCGGACCTTGCCCAACAAGCGCGTAACCTCGACCAGCTTGTGCAACGTGTGGTCGACATGGGTGCGGGCACCGTGTTCCTGCAAGCCTTCGCCGACCCCAAGGGCGACGGCCTGGTGCATTCGCTGTACTTCCCCAACCGCCATTTGCCGGTGCGCGCCGACCTGTTCAACCGCGTCGCCTGGCAGTTGCGCACCCGTGCCCATGCCAGCGTGTATGCCTGGATGCCGGTGCTGAGTTTCGCCCTCGACCCCAAGCTGCCGCGCGTGACCCGCTGGGACCCGCAGACCGGCCAGGTCGGCACCGACCCGGACCAATACAAGCGCTTGTCGCCGTTCGACCCGCAGGTGCGCAAGATCATCGGCGAGATTTATGAAGACCTGGCCCGCAACAATGCCATCGACGGTGTGCTGTACCACGACGACGCCGTGCTGTCTGACTTCGAAGACGCCGGCCCCGCCGCGCTCAAGGCTTATGCCGCCAACGGCCTGCCGGGCAGCATCGCGGCGCTGCGTGCAGACCCTGCCGTGATGCAACGCTGGACGCGCTTCAAGAGCCGCTACCTGATCGACTTCACCCACGAGCTGACCGCCAAGGTCCGCGCCATCGGTGGCCCGCAGGTGCAGACCGCACGCAATATCTTTGCCGAGCCGATGCTCAACCCGGCCAGCGAAGCCTGGTTTGCGCAGAACCTCGATGACTTCCTCCAGGCCTACGACTGGACCGCGCCCATGGCCATGCCGTTGATGGAAGGCCAGGAGCTGAATACCTCCAACGCCTGGCTGGAAAAACTCGTCGCCACGGTCAAGGCGCGTCCCGGCGCGCTGGATAAAACCGTGTTCGAACTGCAAGCCAAAGATTGGCGGACCAAAGCGGCACCCGATATCAATGGCGCGCAAATGGCCGAGTGGATGGGCGTGCTCAAACGCCAGGGGGTCAAGAGCTTCGGCTACTACCCGGATAACTTCCTGGAAAACTCGCCGGACTTGAAGACAGTTCGTCCGGCCCTTTCCAACCAGTGGAACCCTTGATCATGTTTGACAGAATCCTGGCTCTATTCGTGTTGGCGCTGGTACTGGGCGTGCCCCTGGGCCTGATCTTCCTGGTCACCGGGCAGTTCCTGATGGACTTCGTGTTTTTCTACCCGCTGTTCATGTCGGCGCTGTGGATCGCCGGCGGGCTGTACTTCTGGCTGCACTGGGAGCGGCATTGGCCGTGGAAGGAAGACACGCCGGCGCCGACCCTGGCCGGCAACCCGCTGATCTCGATCATCATCCCTTGCTACAACGAGGGTGATAACGCCGCCGACACCATTCACGCCGCACTCGGCCAGCTGTACCCGAACGTTGAAGTCATCGCGGTCAACGACGGTTCCAGCGACAACACCGCCGCCGTGCTCGATGCCCTGGCCCTGGAAAACCCGCGTCTGCGCGTGTTGCACCTGGCGCAGAACCAGGGCAAGGCCGTGGCCTTGCGCATGGGCGCCGTGGCGGCACGCAGTGAGTACCTGGTGTGCATCGACGGCGATGCCTTGCTCGACAAAAACGCAGCGGCCTACATGGTCGCGCCGATGCTCGACAACCCGCGCCTGGGCGCCGTGACCGGCAACCCGCGCATCCGCACGCGTTCGACCTTGATCGGCCGCGTGCAGGTGGGCGAGTTCTCCTCGATCATCGGCTTGATCAAACGCACCCAGCGCGTGTTCGGGCGGATCTTCACGGTGTCGGGTGTGGTGGTGGCGTTTCGCAAGAAAGCGCTGGACCGCATCGACTACTGGTCCACCGACATGATCACCGAAGACATCGACGTGAGTTGGAAGCTGCAACTGGACCACTGGGCGATCTTCTACGAGCCCCGTGCCCTGTGCTGGATCCTCATGCCCGAAACCGTTGGCGGCTTGTGGAAACAGCGCCTGCGCTGGGCCCAGGGCGGCGCCGAAGTGCTGTTCAAGAACATCCGTGGCATCTGGCAATGGCGCCATCGCTACCTGTGGCCACTGCTGTTCGAATACTGCCTGTCCACCGGCTGGGCCTTTACCTTCCTGCTGTCGGTGATCTTCTGGGGCGTGGGCAAGTTCGTGGTACTGCCGCAGGCGATTGCCGTGGACTCCCTGGTGCCACCGGCCTTTACCGGCCTCGTACTGGCGATGGTGTGCCTGCTGCAATTTGCGGTGAGCATCCTGATCGACCGGCGCTATGAAAAGGACCTGTGGAAAACCCTGTTCTGGACCGTGTGGTACCCGATGGTGTTCTGGCTGGTCAGCCTGTTCACCACCCTGGTCAGTTTTCCCAAAGTGCTGTTCAACCAGCACCAGAAACGCGCGCGTTGGGTCAGCCCGGACCGCGGCATTAAACCCACTCAAGAGGAGGCGTGATCATGAAGCTGGTCAGAACTCGCCAGAACACCGTGATGTGGATCATCGACGTGCTGCTGACGCTGCTGGCGTGGGGCGGGCTGATCTGGCTGCTCGCGCGTGGCATCGGCGCCATGCTCGAAACCCACGGCGGCCCGCGTATCGAGGCGCCAATTTTCGCCGCGCTTAATACCTTGCAGATCTACCTGTGGATCGCCTTGTTCAACGCGGTGATCCTGATCACTTGGGCGCGCTATCAGCAACGCCGTGGGCGCAAATTCGCCCAGCGCCGCGCCGAGGCCAATGCGCTGAGCGACAAACACCTGAGTGAGAGTTTCAATTTGGGCGACGGCCACTTGGAGCAGTTTCGCAAGCCGGGTGTGTTGGTGATCCACAACGACGAAGACGGCGGTGTGGAGGATGTGAAGTCCCACGTGTCCCGCGACGTGGAGCGCCCCGGCCTGACCCTGGTGCCCGGCGCGGAAAAAGGCAAAGACGCCGGCTAGAAAACCCGCAGGCCCCTAGAAGATCGTTCCCACGCTCCGCGTGGGAATGCATCCCGTGACGCTCCGCGTCACCTAGTGCTGATGTCACCGGGACGCGGAGCGTCCGAGGCGGCATTCCCACGCAGAGCGTGGGAACGATTCCATCTGCGTCGCCTGGAATTCCGATAAATGGGATCCAACTCACAAAACAGCCGCGAACTTTTCGTCATTCCCCTGCACTAACCTAACTCGGCAACTAGTTGATGGCTAAATACTGGCATTTGCTCGAATGTTTGCCGAATGACTATCAAAAGAGTTGCCGCTGGTCGGAATAAAAGTTCTAACGACTGCCGCTATCTCTTTTTGATAATTCTTTGTTGTTAATAATCAATGTGTTGCGGATGTAATAAGTACGAATGTGCAACTGTCCCGGTTTCTTGGGCCAGGGCTAGTTCGATGGTAGTTTGCCGCCCCTTGATAATCGATGGATCGAACATGTCTTTTTTATTGCCACGGACTCGGTACTTGTTGTGCACTTTGATGCTCGCCTGCCTGAGCCTGAACACGGCCATCGCCGCCCCCACGCCTGGGGATCAAGACCTGATCCGCGATCGGCAGAACCGCCTGCTCGAAGAGCAAAGCCGGCGCCTGCAAGAGCTGCAGGACCTGCCCGGTAAAGAGGCCAAGCCCCAGGCCCCGGCCACGCCTGCCGACACGCGCTGCTTCCCGATCAAAGACATCGAGCTCAAAGGCGCCGACAGCCTGGCTGCCGGCGACCGCACGCTGCTGCTCAAACCTTATATAGGCCAATGCCTGGGCGTTTCGCAGCTCAATGAACTGCTCAAGGTCATTACCGACTATTACATCGCCAAAGGCCGCGTTACCAGCCGCGCCTACTTGCCGCAACAAGACCTCTCCAGTGGCCATCTGCAGGTGTTGGTGGTCGAAGGCAAACTTGAAGCCGTAAGAAGCGCCGAAGGCAGCAATGTCACCGACCGCGAACTGGCCATGGCCTTTCCCGGCAAGGTCGGCGAGGCGCTGAACCTGCGCGAAGTCGAGCAACTGGTGGACCAGCTCAACCGGTTGCCGTCCAAGCAGGCGCAAATGGAACTGACCCCCGGCAAGCAAGTGGGCGGCAGCGACGTGGTGGTCAAGAACACCCCGCAAAAGCCCTGGCGCGCCAGCCTGTCGCGCAACAACGACGGGCAACGCAGCACCGGCGAGCAGCAATGGGGCGCGGGCCTGGAGTGGGACAGCCCGCTCGGCCTGGCTGACCAACTGGTTTTGCGCGGTGGCCATGACGCCATCAGCGACCACCAGAAAACCTCGAAAAACGCCCTGCTCTATTACAACGTGCCGTGGGGCTGGTGGAACTTCACTTACACCTACAGCGAGAGCGATTATCGTGCGCTGGGTTACACCGACACCTTCAAGTTCAAGCAGTCGGGCGACAGCCAAAACCACCAGTTGCGCGCCGAACGTGTGATCCACCGCGATGACGTCAGCAAAACCTCGCTCAACGTCGGTCTGGCTCACCTGCGCACCAATAACTACATCAACGACGCCCAGCTCGAAATCAGCAGCAACCGCCTCAGTGAGTTGCAGTTTGGTATCAACCACGGCCGACGCATCGGCAATGCCTTCGTCAACATCGACCTCGGCGTACAGAACGGCATTGGCGCCTTTGACGCCCAGCGCGACGACCAGCACCGCGACCAGTTCGGCAACCTCACGCCGACCCCGGATTACCGCAAGTACACTGCCACCGTCAGCTATTTGCAGCCGTTTCGCCTGTGGGGCGAGTCGTTCAGCTTCACCAGCCTGGCCACCGGGCAACGCAGTGAAGACGTGCTGTTCTCGCCGCAACGCATCAGCCTCGGCGGCTCGTCGTCGGTGCGCGGTTTCAAGGACCAGCAACTGTCTGGCGACAGCGGCGGCTACTGGCGCAACGAAGTGCGCTGGGCCCGCCCGGTCACCCTCGAATGGCTGCGCCCGGCCTTTGCGGAATACGGCACCAGCCTCGGTTACGACCAGGGCGTGATCCGCAACGACCGTTACAACGGCGACAACCACGGCCGCGTTTCAAGCAACTCCGTGGAACTGTTCGCCCGTGGCAAATACGTCAGCACCAGCGTGACCTTTGCCCATTCGTTAGAAAGACCCGCAGTGGTGACGGAGCGCGAAGCGCCGATCTACTTCCGCATGGATTTCTTCCTGTAATTCAACGCCCCGCTGCAACGAGAATTTGACCATGGATGTTCGCCACTTTGCCTTTCTGGCCCGCCAACCTTCTGCTGCCTTGAAGCGCCGCGACGCGTTCTTCGGCCTGCCCAAGCGCGGGCTGGTGCTGATCCTGGTCAACGCGCTGTTCTGGCAGCCGTTGCTGGCCCAGGCCGAAGGCATTGTGGTGAGCAACCCGGCCACCAGCGTCGGCCAGGCGGGCAATGGCGTGCCGGTGGTGAACATCGCCACCCCTAATGGCAGTGGCTTGTCCCACAACCAGTTCAAGGACTACAACGTCGGCCCCAACGGCGTGATCCTCAACAACGCCACGGGCGCGGTGACCAACACCCAGCTGGGCGGTTACATCGTCGGCAACCCCAACCTCAAGGGCGGCGCGGCGAACGTCATCCTCAACGAAGTCAACGGCGGCAGCCCGAGCCAACTGCGTGGTTACACCGAAGTGGCGGGGCAGTCGGCCAAGGTGATCGTCGCCAACCCTTACGGCATCACGTGCAGCGGTTGCGGGTTTATCAACACGCCCAACGTGACCCTGACCACCGGCAAGCCGATGATGGACAACGTCGGTCGCCTGGACCACTACCAGGTGGACGGCGGCGCCGTGACCATCGACGGCGAAGGCCTGAACGCCAGCAACGTCGACCGCTTCGAAATCATCACCCGCTCGGCCAAGATCAACGCACAGATCAACGCCCGTGAGCTGGCCGTGGTCGCCGGGCGCAACGACGTCGACGCCAAAAGCCTCAAAACCACTGTGCGGGCCGACGACGGCAGCGCCAAACCCGAGCTGGCCATCGACTCCAGCGCCTTGGGCGGCATGTACGCCGGTGCAATCAAACTGGTGGGCACCGAAGCCGGTGTGGGTGTGAAGCTCGACGGCACGTTGGCGGCCAGTGGTGGTGATATCCAACTCGATGCCAATGGGCATTTGAGCCTGGCGCAAACTGCCGCCAGCGGCGCGGTCAACATCAACGCCGCAAGCCTGGACGCCAAAGGGCCGGTGTATGCCGGTACCGCCCTTAACGTGAACACCCAGGGCGACCTTACCAACCGCCAGAGTCTGGCTGCCCGTGACCGCATTGCGCTGTCCAGCGGCGGCACGCTGACCAACGGCGACATCATTGAAGCCGGCGTCAACGCCGACAACACTCGCAACGCCACGGGCGACGTGAGCCTGCGCGGCAAGGCCGTCACCAACACCGGCGCCAGTGTGATTGCCAGCCGCGCGTTGAACGTGGATGCCCAAGCGCTGAACAACCAGGGCGGCACACTGGGTGCCAAACAGCACACCCAAATTACCGCCACCACAGTCGACAACCAAAACAAAGGCCGTATTCTCAGCAACGGCGGCCTGGCTATCACGGCCGATCGCCTGCAGAACACCCAAGGTGGGTTGGTTACCAGTGACGGGCCGCTGACCGCCGTGGTCGGTGAGGTGCATAACCAGGGCGGTGAACTCTCAAGCCTCGACACCGCATCGCTGACGGTCGCGACCCTCGATAACGTCGCAGGCCTCATCACGGCGGGCAATGCGCTCAGCCTCAACGTCGGCAGCCTCGACAACCAAGCCGGGTTGGTCACCAGCCAAGGCACGGTGAGCGTGGCCGGTAATAGCCTCGACAACCGCCAAAAAGGCTTGGTCGCAGGCGTGGGTGGTGTGCAGGTCAATGTCGCCAACATCGACAATCGCAATGGCGAGCTGTCCAGCCGTGCAGGCGTGCAGGTAACCGCTACGCAACTGGATAACAGCGACGGCGGGCTGCTGATTGCCGGCGGCGGCGCAGGTTTGAATGTCGACCAGTTGCTCAACCGCAACCAGGGTTTGATCAGCAGCGAAGGGCTGCTGAGCATCACCGCGCGCACCCTGGCCAACAACGCCGGTACGCTG
This sequence comes from Pseudomonas sp. 58 R 3, assembly GCF_900006605.1. Taxonomy (NCBI): domain Bacteria; kingdom Pseudomonadati; phylum Pseudomonadota; class Gammaproteobacteria; order Pseudomonadales; family Pseudomonadaceae; genus Pseudomonas; species Pseudomonas sp. 58 R 3. The sequence continues at coordinate 26,735 of NZ_CVTT01000010.1, forward strand.
TCCAGCGCCGGCCCGCTGACGCTCAGCGCACTTGGCGCAGTGGACAACCGAGGCGGGCGCCTGGTCACCGACGGCAGCCTGATACTCAACGCCGCAAGCGTCGACAACAGCCAAAACGGCACCCTGAGTGCACGCCAGGCCGCGCACATCAGCACCGCCGACCTCAACAACCAGCAAGGCGGCCAGATCACCAGCGCCGAGGCCCTGACCCTGGACCTCAACCGTGGCGAGTTCAACAACCAGAACGGCCTGATCAACGCGCCGCTGTTGATGCTCAACAACCTCAAGAACGTGCATAACCAGGGCGGCGAAATCTCCAGCAGCCAGGCGTTCACACTCACCGCCGACAACCTCGACAACAGCAGCGGCAAACTGCTGAGCAACGCCGCGCTAAGCCTGCGCATCGGCCAGGCCCTGGCCAACGTCAAAGGCATGATCGCTGCCGCCTCGGTTGACGCCCAGGCCACCGACCTCGACAACAGTGGCGGCACCCTCACCAGCCGTGGCGACACGCTGCTCAACGTGGCTGGCCGCCTGACCAACCGCGACCAGGGCCTGCTCAACGCGAGCAATACGCTGACGCTCAACAGCGCCGCGCTGGACAACCAGAACGGCTCGCTGCTGGGCAGCGCGATTGCCCTGGACTTCGGCACCGCCACCGGTGACCTGAACAACACCGGTGGCCTGATCACCACCGCCGGCAACCTCTCCATCAACCACCTGCGTGACCTCAGCAACCAGGGTGGCGAACTCTCCAGCGCGCAAACCCTGAACCTCAGTGGCCGCACGTTGAACAACAGCAACGGCAAGCTGATCAGCAATAACCTGCTGGTGCTCAATGCCGAAAACCTGATCAACCAGAATGGCCTGATGTCCGGCTGGCAGGGCCTCACCGTCAGCGGCGCGAACCTGGACAACCGCAACGGCGGCACCTTGTCCAGCCGTTACGGCGACCTGAACGCCACGCTGACCGCCAACCTGCTCAACAGCGCAGGCGGGGCACTGGTGAGCCAGAAAGCGCTGAACGTTAATGCCGGCGAACTGGACAACAGCAACAAAGGCGTACTCTCCAGCGCGGCCGGGCAGACGCTCACCGTCGGCGGCTTGCTCAACAACGCCCAGGGCGGCGTGATCGACAGCGGCGCGGCCCTGAGCCTGACTACGCAAAACCTGGACAACAGCGCCGGCAGCATCAGTGGCGGCACCGCCACCACCCTCGACCTGCTCGCGACGCTGACCAACACCAACGGTAAACTGGCCAGCGGCGGCCCGCTGCTGATCAGCCGCGCGGCGCAGATCAACAACCAGGGCGGCCAGATCGCCAGCCAAGGCCTGTTGACCCTGCTGACCGGCGGCCTGGATAACCGCAACCGTGGCACCCTGGCCGCCAACGACCGCTTGAGCCTCACCGCCAGCGGCCTGGTGCAGAACGGCAACGACGGTTTGATCTACAGCCAGAACGCCGACCTGCTGCTCACCGCCAACCGCTTGGACAATGGCAAAGGCACCGTGCAAAGCCAGGGCGGCATGACCGCCAACGTGGCCGACACGCTGGATAACCAGAGCGGCAAACTGATCGCACAGGCCGGTGACCTCAGCGTCAACGCCGCCAGCCTCGACAACCGTGGCGGCACCCTCGCCAGCCTCAAGGCCGCGCTGCAAACCCAAGTGGTCGGCGTGCTGCGCAACGGTTACGACCTCAACAACAACCGCCAGGGCGGCGTGATGCAGGGGCAAAGCCTCAACCTGCAAGCCGGCAGCGTGGACAACTATGGCGGTCGCATCGCGGCGCAGGGCGGCAACGCACTGGTCACCACCGGCAACTTCGACAACCGCAACGGCGGGCTGTATGCCAAAGGCCTGATGCGCGTGGTCGGGCATGACTTCGATAACAGCGGCGACAACGACGGCCAGATCGCCGGGCAACAGATCGACCTGGACCTCAGCGGCGCACTCAACAACCGCCTGGGCATCATTGAAAGCGAAAGCACCCTGAAGGTGCGCGCGGCCAGCCTCGATAACCAGACCGGGCGCCTGCGTGCGCTGGGCACGGCGGGCACCACCGAATTTGCCATTGGTGGCCTGTTCGACAACCGCAACGGCGTGGTGGAAACCGCCAACAACGACCTGACCCTCAACGCCGGTAGCTTCCAGAACCTGGGCGGCAACGTACTGCACGTGGGCACCGGCAACTTCGGCATTGCCCCGGCCAACCTCAACGACGTGGGCGGCAGCCTGGTCACCCGTGGCGACCTGACCATCACCCAGGGCAACTGGACCAACAGCAGCGTGATCCAGGCCGGGCAGCTTACGGTCAACGTCGACAGCCTCGACCAGACCGCCACCGGCCAACTGCTCGGTGCCCGGCGCTTTATCGGCAACGGCGCCAACTGGACCACCCACGGCCTGATCGCCAGCGACGGTGCGCTCGACCTGACTTTGAGCGGCGCGCTCAACAGCAGCGGGCGCATCAGCAGCCTGGGCAACCTCAACCTCAGCGCCGCACAGGCCAGCCTGAGCGACACCGCCAGCATTGCCGGCGGTGGCGTTACTACCGCCAACATCGCCGGCACACTCAACAACCGTGGGCGCCTCACCGCCGCCACCGACCTGGTGGTCAACGCCGGCACACTCAACAACTACGCGACCCTGGGCAGCGGCCAACGACTGGTCGCCACCACCGGCGCCTTGCTCAACGACCACGGCCTGATCTTCAGCGGCGGCGACATGAGCCTGCGTGTGGACGCGCTGAACAACAGCTACGCCGACGTCTACAGCCTGGGCAACCTCAGCGTCGACCGTGACGGCAAGGGCGGCCTGGCCAGCAGCATCCTCAACAGCTCATCTACAATTCAGAGTGACGGCAACCTCAGCCTGTCCGCCAACTCGATCAAAAACCAGCGGGCGGTACTCGACGTCAACGATGCGGGCGTCTACACCGCCTCGGCCACCGAAGGCACGTGCATCAAATACGTTAACGCCGGTGACTGTAAAGCCGGCGGCACCCCGCGCAACTACGTGTGGGAGTTGGTGACACGCGACAAACTGGAAGTCACCGCCGCCAGTGCAGGTTCAAGCATCACCGCCGGCGGCAACATGACCCTGGCCGGCGGCGACTTGCTCAACAGCAGCAGCTCGATCGCGGCCGGCGGTAACTTCACCGCGCGCCTGAACAACCTGGTCAACACCGGCATCGAAACCGGCGAGACCGAGACCTATCGTCTTTTCACGTCAGAGCGCACCAAGCACCCTGAAGGCTGGTTCGGCGCCGCCGCCGCACTCACCAACAAATACTGGTACAAAAGCGCCGGTTACAACCCCAATGACCTCGGCGGCCTTGAGGCCACCGTGGCCAACTTCATCGGCATGATGGAGATCGAGCGCACCCAGTTCGGCAAAGTCACCAAAATCGCCAGCGATGACCAACGCTACGCCGCCGTGATTCAGGCCGGCGGCACGGTAGACGTCAAGGCACAAGCCGGTATCGACAACAGCGTGGTACGCCTGGGCTACAGCTACATCGGTGCGGGCGCCAAAACCACCACCGACGCCACCGGTGCCAGTGGCGCAGCCGGTTATTCCACCCGCGTCACCCTCAACCAGCAACTGCCGCCGGACCTGGCCCAACAGCAGATCAACCCGCTGAGCCTGCCCGGCTTCACGTTGCCAACCGGCCAGGGCGGGCTGTTCCGCCTCAGTGGCCAAAGCGCCAGCGCGCCAGCCAGCACCGGCCCGCAAGGCTGGACCCTGGGC